>NZ_JHZY01000004.1:0-5000 GCF_000687915.1 Leeuwenhoekiella sp. MAR_2009_132 | reverse complement strand
TCAATTCGCTTGTATCGGAGAATAATTATTATAGTGCGCCACGCTATCCGTATCGTGATTTCACGTTGCGTTATGGTTTGGTGTGGAGTTTCTTTCTTTAGTTTCTTTTCTTATTCTTATCAAATACGCCTCCATGACTTCCTGCCTTCACTTTTTATGGGTGATTTACTCTCTAATAAGTAGTCCTCTTCAGTTTTCTACCCTGTTATAAAATCCTTTTTGCTATAATTCTTTATTAGGATCCCGAATTAGGCCATGTATTTCATCGAGTAAATAGCTTTAATTTATTAGGATTGGTATTTTTTAATATTTATTTAAGGATGATAGTTCAGTTTAGACACTCTTAATTAAGAATGTTTTAAAATTAATTTAGGGTGTAAGTTATTGGTTTTAAGGAGTTGTAAAATTAGTTTGCAAATACTTTTAAAAAATGCTTGTAGGGTTAGATAATCGTTCTATATTTGCGCCTCCAAAATCGGGTATAAAAATCGGTTTTACGTTCTTAGAAAGTGTGGTTTAAAAAAAAGATACGATTAATTCGTGTTGAATTAAAAAAGGGTAGTATCTTTGCCCTCCTGAATTTTGGCAACGAAATGTAGGATTAGTTCTTAAGAATCTTTTAGAATGAGGCTTAAAAAAAACTTAATTTTTTATTTGTTTGGTAAATAAAAAAGATTGTATATTTGCAGCCGCTTTCGCAGAGAGCTACGCACATTGAAAACGAGATGATTTGGTAATAAAAATAAGGTTCGATTCCTTAGCATCTAACAAAGAAATTCTCTTGAGAGATAGAGAAAGTTCCTTGACATATTGAATTGACAACGCGTATTATTTAGAGATAAATAATATTTGAATTAAAGACTAGAATAACCATTTTGAGCACTCTGTAAAGAGTAATTAGATTTCCTTATATCGTGGAATATTATAAAAACACTACGATGAAGAGTTTGATCCTGGCTCAGGATGAACGCTAGCGGCAGGCCTAACACATGCAAGTCGAACGGTAACAGCACTTCGGTGGCTGACGAGTGGCGCACGGGTGCGTAACGCGTATGCAATCTGCCTTGTACTGAAGTATAGCCCAGGGAAACTTGGATTAATCCTTCATAGTCTATTTGAGTGGCATCATTTAAATAGTAAAGGTTACGGTACAAGATGAGCATGCGTCCTATTAGCTAGTAGGTGTGGTAACGGCACACCTAGGCTACGATAGGTAGGGGTCCTGAGAGGGAGATCCCCCACACTGGTACTGAGACACGGACCAGACTCCTACGGGAGGCAGCAGTGAGGAATATTGGACAATGGGCGAAAGCCTGATCCAGCCATGCCGCGTGCAGGAAGACGGCCCTATGGGTTGTAAACTGCTTTTATATGGGAAGAATAAGGTCTACGTGTAGACTGATGACGGTACCATAAGAATAAGCACCGGCTAACTCCGTGCCAGCAGCCGCGGTAATACGGAGGGTGCAAGCGTTATCCGGAATCATTGGGTTTAAAGGGTCCGTAGGTGGACTAATAAGTCAGTGGTGAAAGTCTGCAGCTCAACTGTAGAATTGCCATTGATACTGTTAGTCTTGAATTGTTATGAAGTAGCTAGAATATGTAGTGTAGCGGTGAAATGCATAGATATTACATAGAATACCGATTGCGAAGGCAGGCTACTAATAATTGATTGACACTGATGGACGAAAGCGTGGGGAGCGAACAGGATTAGATACCCTGGTAGTCCACGCCGTAAACGATGGTTACTAGCTGTCCGGCTCGATTGAGAGCTGGGTGGCCAAGCGAAAGTGATAAGTAACCCACCTGGGGAGTACGTTCGCAAGAATGAAACTCAAAGGAATTGACGGGGGCCCGCACAAGCGGTGGAGCATGTGGTTTAATTCGATGATACGCGAGGAACCTTACCAGGGCTTAAATGTAGTCTGACAGATTTGGAAACAGATTTTTCTTCGGACAGATTACAAGGTGCTGCATGGTTGTCGTCAGCTCGTGCCGTGAGGTGTCAGGTTAAGTCCTATAACGAGCGCAACCCCTGTTGTTAGTTGCCATCGAGTAATGTCGGGAACTCTAACAAGACTGCCAGTGCAAACTGTGAGGAAGGTGGGGATGACGTCAAATCATCACGGCCCTTACGTCCTGGGCCACACACGTGCTACAATGGTAGGTACAGAGAGCAGCCACGTCGCAAGGCGGAGCGAATCTATAAAACCTATCACAGTTCGGATCGGGGTCTGCAACTCGACCCGTGAAGCTGGAATCGCTAGTAATCGCATATCAGCCATGATGCGGTGAATACGTTTCCCGGGCCTTGTACACACCGCCCGTCAAGCCATGGAAGCTGGGGGTACCTGAAGTCCGTCACCGCAAGGAGCGGCCTAGGGTAAAACCGGTAACTGGGGCTAAGTCGTAACAAGGTAGCCGTACCGGAAGGTGCGGCTGGAACACCTCCTTTCTAGAGCTTTGCTGCATAGCAGACAAAGCCACGACTATAAGGAAAGAAAGTTCGAATACTTATTTTAGTTTTAATGTTGTTGATTCAAGATATTTTTCGATTGATGGCTCACTTTAAGTAGTGAGTCATTCGATTGATCAATAAAGGACAGTCTCATAGCTCAGCTGGTTAGAGCGCTACACTGATAATGTAGAGGTCGGCAGTTCGAGTCTGCCTGAGACTACTATGTGCTAAGGCACATATATGTTTTAGGTTATAAGCTTGAGACGTTAGTTCATAAGAAATTATTGAAGGAAATTTTTAGAGGTTGAGTAGCCGTTATAAGTACTGTTAACTAATAACTGTTAACTATCTTTTTAAATAATGGGGATTAGCTCAGCTGGCTAGAGCGCCTGCCTTGCACGCAGGAGGTCATCGGTTCGACTCCGATATTCTCCACCAGGCAATGCCCTGGAGGTATGAAATAGTATCTTCAGAGCTTGCGGTGAGTAGCATAGATGATTTGATTGTCTATCGCGACTCGCGATCGTTCATTGACATATTGGGAAATAATAAGAATACGAGAGAAACAAATTTTTAGTTAGCTAGTAATAGTTAATTATATATTATAGATAGAACTCATTAGAATACAAAAGAATACAAGGCTTGGTAGCAATACCTAAGTCCTTATAAGAGCAAGAAGTACAATAAGCTAAATAAGGGCGTATGGGGAATGCCTAGGCTCTCAGAGGCGAAGAAGGACGTGATAAGCTGCGAAAAGCTGCGGGGATTGGCACATACAAATTGATCCGCAGATATCCGAATGGGGCAACCCACTATACTGAAGGTATAGTATCCGCAAGGAGGCAAACCGGGGAACTGAAACATCTAAGTACCCGGAGGAAGAGAAAACAAAAGTGATTCCGATAGTAGCGGCGAGCGAACTCGGATTAGCCCAAACCGGAATTGTTACGGCAGTTCCGGGGTTGTAGGACCACGACATTTTATGCATAATGAATTAGAACACTTTGGAAAGAGTGCCATAGACGGTGATAGCCCGGTATAGGTAAAGAATGTTATAGATAGTGGTATCCTGAGTAGTGCGGGGCACGTGAAACCTGTATGAATCTGGCGGGACCATCCGCTAAGGCTAAATACTCCTGAGAGACCGATAGTGAACCAGTACCGTGAGGGAAAGTGAAAAGAACCCTGAACAAGGGAGTGAAATAGATCCTGAAACCATACGCCTACAAGCGGTCGGAGCGGCGCAAGCTGTGACGGCGTGCCTTTTGCATAATGAGCCTACGAGTTACTTTATCTAGCAAGGTTAAGATGTTCAGCATCGGATCCGTAGCGAAAGCGAGTCTGAATAGGGCGCATAAGTTAGGTTGAGTAGACGCGAAACCGTGTGATCTACCCTTGGGCAGGTTGAAGCTGTGGTAACACATAGTGGAGGACCGAACCCGTTGACGTTGAAAAGTCTTGGGATGACCTGAGGGTAGGGGTGAAAGGCCAATCAAACTCGGAAATAGCTCGTACTCCCCGAAATGCATTTAGGTGCAGCGTTGATTTATAGTTTTATAGAGGTAGAGCTACTGATTGGATGCGGGGGCTTCACCGCCTACCAATTCCTGACAAACTCCGAATGCTATAAAATGTTGATCAGCAGTGAGGGCATGGGTGCTAAGGTCCATGTCCGAGAGGGAAAGAACCCAGACCATCAGCTAAGGTCCCCAAATGTATGTTAAGTTGAAAAAACGCGGTTGAACTGCCCAGACAGCTAGGATGTTGGCTTGGAAGCAGCCATTCATTTAAAGAGTGCGTAACAGCTCACTAGTCGAGCGGTTCGGCATGGATAATAATCGGGCATAAACATACTACCGAAGCTATGGATTTGACATTAATTTGTCATCTGGTAGGGGAGCATTGTAACAAAGTTGAAGGTGTACTGTGAGGTATGCTGGATTGGTTACAAAAGAAAATGTAGGCATAAGTAACGATAATGCGGGCGAGAAACCCGCACACCGAAAGACCAAGGTTTCCCCGGCCATGCTAATCAGCCGGGGTCAGTCGGGACCTAACGCGAACCCGAAAGGGGTAGTGGATGGACAACAGATTAATATTTCTGTACCTGCTCACGTTAAAAGTGACGGAGAATTAAATTTGGTGCGTGCTGACGGAATAGCACGTTGAAGCAACTTTTAAGGTTGCGATAGTACACTACGGCTTCGGCTATTGTGATAATCCAGAGGAGATTCTTCCAAGAAAAGCGAGTGAAGCAGCCCGTACCGTAAACCGACACAGGTGGTTGGGATGAGGATTCTAAGGTGCTCGAGAGATTCATGGCTAAGGAACTAGGCAAAATCGACCCGTAACTTCGGGAGAAGGGTCGCCCACATTTATTTGTGGGCCGCAGTGAAGAGGTCCAGGCGACTGTTTATCAAAAACACAGGGCTCTGCGAAATCGAAAGATGAAGTATAGGGCCTGACACCTGCCCGGTGCCGGAAGGTTAAGAGGAGATGTTAGCTTTTAGCGAAGCATTGAATTGAAGCCCCGGTAAACGGC
>NZ_JHZY01000003.1 GCF_000687915.1 Leeuwenhoekiella sp. MAR_2009_132 | reverse complement strand
GAAAATTTTGCGTGAGATGCGGTATCATCAGAACTGATTCCTATTACCACCGCTCCTGCATCCTTGAAGTCTTCATATTTATCTCTAAATTCACAAGCTTCTGCGGTGCACCCGGGCGTAAAGTCTTTAGGATAGAAATAAATAACAACAGCCTTATTCTCAATATTTACAGAACTAAATATTTCAGCACGTTGATCTTCTAATTCAAAAACGGGTAATTTATCTCCTAATTGCAGCATAGCTTAACTTCCTGAATACGTGACAAAATTACGCGGAGTTTCATACAACGTAATTTCAATTTTAAATTTATCTTCTAATTTTCTACGAAGCTTATCATAAATAACCACACAAATGTTTTCTGCCGTAGGATTTAAATTAGAAAATTCTGGAACATCCAGATTTAGATTTTTATGATCAAAAGGTTCTTCAATTTCAGATTTTATAAATCTTTTAAATTTTTAAATCAATTACAAAACCGGTTTCAGGATCTATCTCTCCCGTTACAGCCACTATTAGATCATAATTATGCCCGTGGTAGTTAGGATAGCTACATTTTCCGAATATTTCAAAATTCTTATCAGCATCCCAGTCTGACCTAAAAAGTCTGTGAGCAGCGTTAAAATGCGCTCTACGCTTAACTGTTACACTCATTGCTCAATGTGTTTTGTACAATTTATCAAAAATGAATCTTAAACCATTCTGTATACACGTTTAGGATTATTTATCATATCTAGTTTATATCTTCAAGGGACATCCACTTCCATTCTGATACCTTCATCGGATTAAGGTTTGGTAAACCTTCATAATTGCCTAACAGTATATGATCAAATTCGTGTCAGTCAAACCGTTATCAAATGGAGCTTTGTATAATAATGGAAAACTTTCTTCCAGTTCTGTAACAAAACCCAATTTCTTCCATAAGTCTGCGCTACCGGCGCAATATTAGATCGCCTTCGCGCTGATGACTACAACAAGTATTCGTCCATAAACCTGGGAGAATGATACTTATGTAAAGCTCTTCGTTGTTACATAAGCTCTTTGTTTTCATTAAAACAAAACTGAAAACGCCCTATGTAATAAGGCTTTTTCGTGAGCTTCCATCTTGGGCATTAATCCTACTTGTTGATCATTTTCATCAACAGAATGACAAGTTCTTCATTCATATTTCTTTTTATTGTAAATGTACAAATACAACTAAGGGCTTACAATAGAAAAGCCTTCTTATTCAGAAGGCTTTTGGGTATTTGTTATATTAAATGCGCATTAATAGTCTTGAACAATGAATTCACTTCTACGGTTAAGCTGGTGATCTTCTCACTACATTTAACCCATTGCTACATTTATTTAAAAGTTGTGTCTCTCCATAACCTCTTCCGGTTAAACGCTCTTTAGCATTACCACCTTTTTCGATGATGTAATTTATTGTAGATTTATTACGCTCTCCGATAAAGCTAAGTTATACGCAGTCTACTCCTCTAATATCTGTGTGAGATCTAACGTCTATTCTTAACATTGGAACTCTTTCAGTACTTCAATGATTTTAGCTAACTCTACAGCTGCATCAGGAGTATGTTGATTTGTCAAAATCAAAATTAGATAGGATTAATTAGCTTACCTAAGTCAAAAGTCTGGAGGTATTGTGTAATAGACGCTCAATTCAATTACAACGGTAACATCACTACTCTCTTAGTACGTTTATTAATTTTTCTGCTGTATATATCCTTCTTTTCTGCTCTTACAAAATAGTCTGTATCACAATTAGGATTTTCAAATAAATAAGAAAGCGTTGGGCTCTTCAGTTTCACCAGAAACATAAGTTCATTCTCTAGATTACGCACTCCTATCAATGAATTATTTAGTGGTTTCCTGTAGCTTTATCAACAACAAGAATGTTCACTTTACTATCACAAGCAGTACGTACAAAACCGTAAATATTATCAATCTAACGGGTCATTTGCTCTATTAGAAGCAAAATAACCGGTTTCAGATTCGGTATCGTATATAAATGTAAAATCGTCTTTCGGGCTATTATAGGCTCGCCAAATATTTGTTATTTCATTCTTTTCAAATCATAGCTGTAAATATCTAAACTCCTAAACCACCACGGCCATCTGTTGAGAAATAGAGTTTACCATTTTTGTCTACAAAAGGAAATGTCTCTCTTCCCGGTGTATTTACTGCAGCTCCCAGGTTTTCAGGGGTACCGTAACCACCCGCATCTGTTAGCTCAACTTTCCAAATATCAGATTCTCCAAAAGAACCATCACGGTCTGAAGCAAAAATATAAAGTTTTACCATCTGGAGACAAGGCAGGATGCGCTGTTGAAAAAGAATCACTGTTAAACGGAAGCTCTGTGGCAACTCCAAACTGCCCACTGCTACCTTTAACAGATTTATAAAGCTTGAGTTTATTAGTGCGTTAGAATCACTTTTATATTATTTTTAGTGAAGTTATTTCTTGTAAAGTACATAGTAGTTCCATCTGCAGAGAAAGTCGCTGTACTTTCGTGAAACTCTGTATTTACGGGGCCTTTTAACTTACTAGCAGACTTAACTTGTCCATCGTCTTCAATAGATCCTGTATATAAATCTAAAAAAGGTTGGTTATTCCATTTGTGAATTCGTGTTGACATTGTACCCGTATCTCTAGTCGATGCAAACATTAATTGCTCACCGTAAAATGAAGGTGCAAATCTGAATAGCCTACGGTATTTACATTAAGTCGTTGAATTTCATAGGTGCCATTTACATAACCTGTACGAACTTCTGCAGTTGTACCATTATAGTAGTCTGTACCTTCAGTGCTCATAAGCTCTTTGTAGCGCTTAATCATCTCAAGAGATTTATCATACTCTTTTATGGCTCTCAAGGTTTGGGCGTATCTAAAGTACTGGTCTGGAGTAACATCAGCAGGATATTTTTCCACTAATTTCTGATACCACATTTCTGCTTCTGTATAATCTGCATTATAATAAAATGCATCACCCAGCTTACTGAAAAGTTCTGCTGACTCATAACCTGCTTCAGCAACTTTCAAAATATTTTTTGAGAGTCTACAAAAGCATACCTGTTAAATTGCTTGGTTCCGTTTGCTATTTCTCGCTCCTGAGCATTTACACTAAATGAAGCTAGCGATAGTAAAATTACCAGTGTAAAAATAATTTTTTGATTCATGGGGTTGAAAATTTAGGGAATTAAAAGAATCGCGGCGTAAGCATTCTGTTATACTCCTTGAATAATTCAAAGCGTATAAATAGTTCATAAGTACCATCATTGTAAGTAGCATTACCCAAGTCTGTACTTTCTCTATCGTAAGCAAATCCTATTAACATTCCATCAGAAACCTGAAAACCTACAAGACCGCTCAAAGCAGCACTCATCTGTAAGATGCTCCTAAAGTAAGTTTATCATAGAATAAAATTTGCATTTACATCTACTGCTAATGGAGCGCCAGCTACCATTTTGACAAGCGTTGAAGGTTTAAATTTTACATCTCTACCTATGTCAAAAACATAACCTGCTAAACCATAATAATGAATTCGTTCCTCAGCTACAAAAGTTTCAGCTCCGCTAGTACCACTTCTTTCAAAATGATCTGTCTGAAGTAGGTAAGGTGCAGACAAACCTCCATAAAATTTAGAATTGTGATAGAATATCCCTACTCCCACATTAGGAGAAAGTTTATTGTCTATATTAATTAAAAATGGATCACCAGCATTAAAAGGATTAGTTCTACTAAAGTCTACATCTAATAAATTTAAAGTTCCTTTAATACCAAAACTGAATTTACCCTCTGCTCCAGTTTCTATAGTATAACTAAAATCTCCACTAAAATTAGTTTCTCTGGCTGGTCCTAGTACATCATTTACTAAGCTAAATCCTACACCTACCTTACCTAATCCTACAGGACTATGCACTGAAAGATTCTGTGTACGTGGAGCACCATCTAAACCTACCCATTGACTGCGATGCAACAATACAATACTGGTAACCCCTCGGTTACCTGCATAAGCAGGGTTTATTACCAAGGGATTATACATGTATTGTGTATACTGGGGATCTTGCTGACCATAACTAGATCCTGCAAAAAGCAAAACAACTAGTACAATTAACTTACCTAGTTTTTATTCATCGTCATAAGCTTGTTACTATAATTACTCATTGAGTGATGCTTTATTAGTTAATGTATAAGAATGAAGCCAACTTACGTATTTCTCCACTATCTCTTTCATAAGTAATGATGTAATAGTAAGTACCTGTAGGTAAACGCTCGCCTCTTCTTACGGTTGCACGACCATCAGAGAATCCTCTAAATGCATTATCTGAATTAGGATCATAACCCTTAGTACTGAACACTTCTACACCCCAACGGTTAAATATTTGAACCGTATTATTAGGGAAATCAGTTATGTTCTGTATCATAAACACATCGTTTAGACCATCACCGTTTGGCGTCATTACATTGTATACAATGATATCTTCTCTATCTAATACACCATCTAATCTTGTAAACGTAGGATCATTCGTTGGATCACCATCTGCATCATCTGGATTATCTACAGTTTCGACAGTATCATCACCATTATCTGATAAATCCTCTATAACATTTCCATTAGTTAATACACCACTTCCTATAGCCTGGTTTTTAACACCTGCATTTTCTATATCATCCTGTGTGATCACATAGACAGCACTAAATGTGTCTGTATCAACTGCACCTGCTGCTAAATCTATAGGCCCTCCTGTTACAGTCACTAGTGGATCATCGATCACTATATCAAATATAGCTGTTTCACCAGTATTTCTTACTGTAAAGGTATAGGTAATAGTCTCACCCACTTCAGGCACTTGATCACCATCCTCGTCATTCCACGTTCCAAATTTATATACACTAAGACCTGTTAAGCCAGGAGTATTTGTAATTGTAGGATCGTTTGTAGGATCACCATCACCATCATCATCTACAGTCTCATCGCCGTTATCTGATGTATCGGTTACATCCTCATCAAATGGATCTTTACCTGTCGCTAAAGCAGAGTTTGTTACAAATCCTGCCTCAATATCAGTTTGAGTGATTGTATAGCTCGCTGTTGCAACACCAATATCTCCAGGTGATAAATCTGCAGGATCTATAATTAATCCAGTAATACCTAAGAATGCATCGTCGATTACAATACCACTTACAACTGTATTACCTGTATTGGTAACCGTGAAGGTATAAGTAATAGTCTCTCCTACTTGCGCAAATGCATCTGCATTCTCATCATTAAATACTCCTGTTTTCACAAGTTGTATTTCAGGATTTGGCTTCTCAGATACTAAGATATAAACTGTTGCTGTATCAGTTGCTACAGGAGAACCTGCATCAAATATCTGATATGTAAATTGATCATTACCTGCAAAGTCTGTATTTGGCGTGTAAATAAAAGTACCGTCAGCGTTAATAACTACTGTTCCGTTTGCAGGACCATTAGCAGGTGACAATGCCACATCTACTAATTGTGTTTGCCCTTCTGGATCAGTATCATTATCAAGAACATTACCACTTATACTCTCATTAGTCTCCCCAAAGTATGCATCATCGTTAGCATTTGTAATGTTACCTGCATCAGGTATAATATTGATTATTACAATTGCTGAATCACAAGCCTGTGGATTACCATTATCACATACTGTATATTCAAAACTATCCTCTCCAACAAAACCAGGTCCCGGAGTATATGTATAGCTTCCGTCAGGATTTACTACTACTGTTCCGTTAGCAGGGTTTGTATTACTAGTTACAGTAATTGGATCACCATCTGGATCAAAATCATTACTTAGTACATTACCATCAATACTAACTCCTACCTCTGTAGTATTTGTATCTGCATTAGCTACCGGTGGGTCATTCTGGGTTGTTTCAAGAGGAACAACTTGAATATATACCGATGCAGTATCACAAGCTTGAGGACTTCCACCGTCACATATTTGATATGTAAATGTATCATCACCTATAAAGTCTGTGTTTGGTGTGTAGGTATAGCTTCCGTCAGGATTGAATACCAAAGTACCGTTTGTAGACTGTGTTACCACTGTGAATACCTCACTTCCAACAGGACCGTCAGGATTCTCATCATTAGTTCCTACGTTACCACTTACCGGCTGGTTAACAAACGTATCATTGATATCAGTAACTGCTAGTATGGTATTACCTCCATTTGGACTAGGATCAATACTGATGTAAACCGTTGCTGTATCAGTAGCACCATTATCATCTGTAATTGTGTACGTAAACTGGTCTGTACCACTATAAATTCCATTTGGAGTATATGTAAGACTACCGTCTGCTAGTATAACCACTGTTCCATTTGAAGGCTGTGTATTAGAAGTTACAGTAAAATCATCTCCTTCTGGATCACTATCATTAGTAAGTACATTCCCTGTAATTACTTCTCCAATCAAACCAAAATAAGCGTCATCATTAGCTACAATAGTATTACCTGCATTTGCAATAACATCAATTGTTACAGTTGCTGTATCACATAGTGATGGGTTATTATCATCACATACTGTGTATTCAAAACTATCCTCTCCTGTAAAATCAGGGTTTGGAGTATAGATGAATGTTCCGTCAGGATTAATTACTAAAGTACCATTAACAGGAGTAGTATTACTTGTTACAGTAAGAACATCTCCGTCTGGATCAAAGTCATTTGCTAATACATTACCATCTACAGGTGTACCTGCTTCAGTAATTGCCGTATCATCATTAGCTACAGGAGCATTGTTTTCAATTGTTCCTTCAGGCAATACCTGTATAGTTACATCTGCACCGTCACAAGCCTGTGGAATACCTGCATCACATACCTGATAAGCGAAAGTATCTTCACCTATAAAGTCTGCGTTTGGTGTGTAGGTATAGCTTCCGTCAGGATTGAAAACCAAAGTACCGTTTGTAGGCTGTGTTACCACTGTGAATACCTCACTTCCAACAGGACCGTCAGAATTCTCATCATTGGTTCCTACGTTACCACTTACCGCTTGATTCACAAACGTATCGTTGATATCGTTGATCGCAAGGATGGTGTTAGCCGCACTAGGATCTACAGTAATGTATACAGTCGCTGTATCTACTGAACCAGCTGTATCTACTATATCATAAGTAAATTGATCTGAACCGCTAAAGCCTGCATTAGGTACATAGCTTAAGCTTCCGTCTGCTGCTAAAGTAACTGTTCCGTTTGCTGCATTGGTGTTTCCGGTTACAGCTAATGGAAGGTCTCCTTCTGGATCGCTATCATTAGTAAGTACGTTTCCGGTTATTTCAGCTCCTAGGTATCCGAAGAATGCATCGTCATTAGCTACTGTAAAGTTTCTAGTATCTGCAATAACTTCGATAGTTACCGTTGCTGTATCACATAATGCTGGTGTACCAGTATCACATACTGTATATTCAAAACTATCCTCTCCTGTAAAATCAGGGTTTGGAGTATAGGTGAATGTTCCGTCAGGATTAACTACTACTGTTCCGTTTGTTGGATTTGTATTACCGGTTACAGTAAGTGGTCCGCCATCTGGATCAAAGTCGTTAGTCAATACATTACCATCTACAGGTGTTCCTGCTTCAGTAATTGCTGTATCGTCATTAGCTACCGGTGGATCATTCTCATTAGTAGTTAAAGGCAATACCTGTATAGTTACATCTGCACCGTCACAAGCCTGTGGAATACCTGCATCACATACCTGATAAGCGAAAGTATCTTCACCTATAAAGTCTGCGTTTGGTGTGTAGGTATAGCTTCCGTCAGGATTGAAAACCAAAGTACCGTTTGTAGGCTGTGTTACCACTGTGAATACCTCACTTCCAACAGGACCGTCAGGATTCTCATCGTTGGTTCCTACGTTACCACTTACCGCTTGATTCACAAACGTATCGTTGATATCGTTGATCGCAAGGATGGTGTTAGCCGCACTAGGATCTACAGTAATGTATACAGTCGCTGTGTCTACTGAACCAGCTGTATCTACTATATCATAAGTAAATTGATCTGAACCGCTAAAGCCTGCATTAGGTACATAGCTTAAGCTTCCGTCTGCTGCTAAAGTAACTGTTCCGTTTGCTGCATTGCTGTTTCCGGTTACAGCTAATGGAAGGTCTCCTTCTGGATCGCTATCATTAGTAAGTACGTTTCCGGTTATTTCAGCTCCTAGGTATCCGAAGAATGCATCATCATTAGCTACTGTAAAGTTTCTAGTATCTGCAATAACTTCGATAGTTACCGTTGCTGTATCACATAATGCTGGTGTACCAGTATCACATACTGTATATTCAAAACTATCCTCTCCTGTAAAATCAGGGTTTGGAGTATAGGTGAATGTTCCGTCAGGATTAACTACTACTGTTCCGTTTGTTGGATTTGTATTACCGGTTACAGTAAGTGGTCCGCCATCTGGATCAAAGTCATTAGTCAATACATTACCATCTACAGGTGTTCCTGCTTCAGTAATTGCTGTATCGTCATTAGCTACCGGTGGATCATTCTCATTAGTAGTTAAAGGCAATACCTGTATAGTTACATCTGCACTATCACAAGCCTGTGGAATACCTGCATCACATACCTGGTAAGCGAAAGTATCTTCACCTATAAAGTCTGCGTTTGGTGTGTAGGTATAGCTTCCGTCAGGATTGAATACCAAAGTACCGTTTGTAGGCTGTGTTACCACTGTGAATACCTCACTTCCAACAGGACCGTCAGGATTCTCATCATTGGTTCCTACGTTACCACTTACCGCTTGATTTACAAACGTATCGTTGATATCGTTGATCGCAAGAATGGTGTTAGCCGCACTAGGATCTACAGTAATGTATACAGTCGCTGTATCTACTGAACCAGCTGTATCTACTATATCATAAGTAAATTGATCTGAACCGCTAAAGCCTGCATTAGGTACATAGCTTAAGCTTCCGTCTGCTGCTAAAGTAACTGTTCCGTTTGCTGCATTGGTGTTTCCGGTTACAGCTAATGGAAGGTCTCCTTCTGGATCGCTATCATTAGTAAGTACGTTTCCGGTTATTTCAGCTCCTAAATATCCGAAGAATGCATCATCATTAGCTACTGTAAAGTTTCTAGTATCTGCAATAACTTCGATAGTTACCGTTGCTGTATCACATAATGCTGGTGTACCAGTATCACATACTGTGTATTCAAAACTATCCTCTCCTGTAAAATCAGGGTTTGGAGTATAAGTGAATGTTCCATCAGGATTAACTACTACTGTTCCGTTTGTTGGATTTGTATTACCGGTTACAGTAAGTGGTCCGCCATCTGGATCAAAGTCGTTAGTCAATACATTACCATCTACAGGTGTTCCTGCTTCAGTAATTGCTGTATCGTCATTAGCTACCGGTGGATCATTCTCATTAGTAGTTAAAGGCAATACCTGTATAGTTACATCTGCACCGTCACAAGCCTGTGGAATACCTGCATCACATACCTGATAAGCGAAAGTATCTTCACCTATAAAGTCTGCGTTTGGTGTGTAGGTATAGCTTCCGTCAGGATTGAAAACCAAAGTACCGTTTGTAGGCTGTGTTACCACTGTGAATACCTCACTTCCAACAGGACCGTCAGGATTCTCATCGTTGGTTCCTACGTTACCACTTACCGCTTGATTCACAAACGTATCGTTGATATCGTTGATCGCAAGGATGGTGTTAGCCGCACTAGGATCTACAGTAATGTATACAGTCGCTGTGTCTACTGAACCAGCTGTATCTACTATATCATAAGTAAATTGATCTGAACCGCTAAAGCCTGCATTAGGTACATAGCTTAAGCTTCCGTCTGCTGCTAAAGTAACTGTTCCGTTTGCTGCATTGCTGTTTCCGGTTACAGCTAATGGAAGGTCTCCTTCTGGATCGCTATCATTAGTAAGTACGTTTCCGGTTATTTCAGCTCCTAGGTATCCGAAGAATGCATCATCATTAGCTACTGTAAAGTTTCTAGTATCTGCAATAACTTCGATAGTTACCGTTGCTGTATCACATAATGCTGGTGTACCAGTATCACATACTGTATATTCAAAACTATCCTCTCCTGTAAAATCAGGGTTTGGAGTATAGGTGAATGTTCCGTCAGGATTAACTACTACTGTTCCGTTTGTTGGATTTGTATTACCGGTTACAGTAAGTGGTCCGCCATCTGGATCAAAGTCATTAGTCAATACATTACCATCTACAGGTGTTCCTGCTTCAGTAATTGCTGTATCGTCATTAGCTACTGGTGGATCATTCTCATTAGTAGTTAAAGGCAATACCTGTATAGTTACATCTGCACCGTCACAAGCCTGTGGAATACCTGCATCACATACCTGGTAAGCGAAAGTATCTTCACCTATAAAGTCTGCGTTTGGTGTGTAGGTATAGCTTCCGTCAGGATTGAATACCAAAGTACCGTTTGTAGGCTGTGTTACCACTGTGAATACCTCACTTCCAACAGGACCGTCAGGATTCTCATCATTGGTTCCTACGTTACCACTTACTGCCTGATTTACAAACGTATCGTTGATATCGTTGATCGCAAGGATGGTGTTAGCCGCACTAGGATCTACAGTAATGTATACAGTCGCTGTATCTACTGAACCAGCTGTATCTACTATATCATAAGTAAATTGATCTGAACCGCTAAAGCCTGCATTAGGTACATAGCTTAAGCTTCCGTCTGCTGCTAAAGTAACTGTTCCGTTTGCTGCATTGGTGTTTCCGGTTACAGCTAATGGAAGGTCTCCTTCTGGATCGCTATCATTAGTAAGTACGTTTCCGGTTATTTCAGCTCCTAGGTATCCGAAGAATGCATCGTCATTAGCTACTGTAAAGTTTCTAGTATCTGCAATAACTTCGATAGTTACCGTTGCTGTATCACATAATGCTGGTGTACCATTATCACATACTGTGTATTCAAAACTATCCTCTCCTGTAAAATCAGGGTTTGGAGTATAAGTGAATGTTCCATCAGGATTAACTACTACTGTTCCATTTGTTGGATTTGTATTACCGGTTACAGTAAGTGGTCCGCCATCTGGATCAAAGTCGTTAGTCAATACATTACCATCTACAGGTGTTCCTGCTTCAGTAATTGCTGTATCGTCATTAGCTACCGGTGGATCATTCTCATTAGTAGTTAAAGGCAATACCTGTATAGTTACATCTGCACTATCACAAGCCTGTGGAATACCTGCATCACATACCTGGTAAGCGAAAGTATCTTCACCTATAAAGTCTGCGTTTGGTGTGTAGGTATAGCTTCCGTCAGGATTGAATACTAAAGTACCGTTTGTAGGCTGTGTTACCACTGTGAATACCTCACTTCCAACAGGACCGTCAGGATTCTCATCATTGGTTCCTACGTTACCACTTACTGCCTGATTTACAAACGTATCGTTGATATCGTTGATCGCAAGGATTTCATTCGACTCTATAGTTCCAGTTGCAGTATCTGATAGATTGTCTGTCGTTCCTAATGATACCGTAGCTATAACAATAAAAGTCTCATCATCTTCAAAAGCTGTATCGTCTACTGTTGGGAACGTGATTGGTCCGCTGGTAGTCTGTCCCGCAGGGATTGTTACCTGTAGTGGTGTTCCGTCTGTATAATCCTCAGGATTGGTTGCAGTACCATCAGCAAAGGTGATGTCTACTACGATATCCTCATAACTTGGTTTATCTAAAGTCACTACAAAGACTGCATCTGCTCCTTCTGCTACTGTTACATCTGCAATAGTAATGGTTGGTGCTGCGCCGTCATTGTCGGTGATTGTTCCGGTTCCGGTTGCACTTGGAGCCGCTGTAGTTCCACTAGCTACCGTTCCCGTTACCGTAAAGTTTTCGTTTACTTCAAATAAAGCATCGTCTACTGTTGGGAACGTGATTGGTCCACTGGTAGTCTGTCCCGCTGGGATTGTTACCTGTAGCGGTGTTCCGTCTGTATAATCCTCAGGATTGGTTGCAGTACCATCAGCAAAGGTGATGTCTACTACGATATCCTCATAACTTGGTTTATCTAAAGTCACTACAAAGACTGCATCTGCTCCTTCTGCTACTGTTACATCTGCAATAGTAATGGTTGGTGCTGCGCCGTCATTGTCGGTGATTGTTCCGGTTCCGGTTGCATTTGGAGCTGCTGTAGTTCCACTAGCTACTGTTCCCGTTACCGTAAAGTTTTCGTCTACTTCAAATAAAGCATCGTCTACTGTTGGGAACGTGATTGGTCCGCTGGTAGTCTGTCCCGCAGGGATTGTTACCTGTAGTGGTGTTCCATCTGTATAATCCTCAGGATTGGTTGCAGTACCATCAGCAAAGGTGATGTCTACTACGATATCCTCATAACTTGGCTTATCTAAAGTCACTACAAAGACTGCATCTACTCCTTCTGCTACTGTTACATCTGCAATAGTAATGGTTGGTGCTGCGCCGTCATTGTCGGTGATTGTTCCGGTTCCGGTTGCACTTGGAGCCGCTGTAGTTCCACTAGCTACCGTTCCCGTTACCGTAAAGTTTTCGTCTACTTCAAATAAAGCATCGTCTACTGTTGGGAACGTGATTGGTCCACTGGTAGTCTGTCCCGCTGGGATTGTTACCTGTAGCGGTGTTCCGTCTGTATAATCCTCAGGATTGGTTGCAGTACCATCAGCAAAGGTGATGTCTACTACGATATCCTCATAACTTGGCTTATCTAAAGTCACTACAAAGACTGCATCTGCTCCTTCCGCTACGGTTACATCTGCAATAGTAATAGTTGGTGCTGCACCGTCATTGTCGGTGATTGTTCCGGTTCCGCTTGCACTTGGAGCCGCTGTAGTTCCACTAGCTACTGTTCCCGTTACCGTAAAGTTTTCGTTTACTTCAAATAAAGCATCGTCTACTGTTGGGAACGTGATTGGTCCGCTGGTAGTCTGTCCCGCAGGGATTGTTACCTGTAGTGGTGTTCCATCTGTATAATCCTCAGGATTGGTTGCAGTACCATCAGCAAAGGTGATGTCTACTACGATATCCTCATAACTTGGCTTATCTAAAGTCACTACAAAGACTGCATCTACTCCTTCTGCTACTGTTACATCTGCAATAGTAATAGTTGGTGCTGCGCCGTCATTGTCGGTGATTGTTCCGGTTCCGGTTGCATTTGGAGCTGCTGTAGTTCCACTAGCTACTGTTCCCGTTACCGTAAAGTTTTCGTCTACTTCAAATAAAGCATCGTCTACTGTTGGGAACGTGATTGGTCCGCTGGTAGTCTGTCCCGCAGGGATTGTTACCTGTAGTGGTGTTCCATCTGTATAATCCTCAGGATTGGTTGCAGTACCATCAGCAAAGGTGATGTCTACTACGATATCCTCATAACTTGGTTTATCTAAAGTCACTACAAAGACTGCATCTACTCCTTCTGCTACTGTTACATCTGCAATAGTAATAGTTGGTGCTGCACCGTCATTGTCGGTGATTGTTCCGGTAGTTGAAACCGTTAAATTTCTTGTATTATTAGTTTGAACACTTCCTTGAATGTTGAAAACTTCAGAGTTCTCATATATTATATCCTCTAAAGAATTTACAACATAATTAGCTGTCAATTGACCCGCAGGAATTGTAATAATCTGATTAACTGCTGCTGTATAATCTAATCCCGCAGTCGCAGAAACATCAGAAGTATTTACTTGTATCACTACATCTTCTGTAGAAACATCACTTATAGTAAAAACAAATTGAAGAGGCTGTCCTTCAACTACCTGTACAGGCTGAACCGATAAAGTAGGATCTGCAGCAACTAAAATTCTAACAGTTGCCGTTGAACATTCTCTATCAGAAATTGGAGAATCTGCGTCACAAATTTGATATGTAAATAAGTCATTCCCAAAATAATCTGCATTAGGAGTATACGTGAAAAAGTCATCACTTAAATCTCCCGGAGTACCATTATTATTTGGAGTCAATGTTCCATTTGATGGGCCAGAAACTACAGATAAACTGCCAGGTCCATCATTACCAAAATCATCATTTACTAGTACAGTAAGAGGATTATTTTGAGAATCTTCAGAAACTGTATATTGATCATCTTGAGCCCTTGGTGAATCATCTAAAATTCCTATACGAACAACTGCTGTATCACAATCACCATCTGAATCACAAATCTGATAGGTTAATTGAACAGGTACTAAATTAAGTAATGGAGGATTATAAGTAATAAAATCATCTGTTGGATCATTAGGAGTACCTGAGTTATTAACAACTGCAGAACCTACTGCTGGTTGAGATACAATTGTTATAGTTCCTGTTGATGGACCATCAGGGCCAAAAATATCATTCTCAAGAACTCTAATGTTAACCGGTTGAATAGGTCTTAAAGGACTTGCCTGAGCCGCATCATCCTGAGCCAAAGGCCTTCCATCATCAACAAAATTATTCTGACAAGTTGACATTAAATTTACAACTCTAGTAATTTTATTAAAATCAGGCCCACCATCAGCATCACTAATACTTACATAATTTTCAAGATCTGTTTCAGTAATCGTATATGTTACATCTACTAATGCTGAAGGTATTGAAGTTTGATATCTATAGTTACCATTTATATCAGTACTCAAGGTAGCAGAACTTCCATCTGTACCAGTAATATTTACTTTTACACCTCTCAAAGGATCTCCACCTTCATCAGAAACATTACCACAGATAACAGGAGCTGTTACTATAGTAGATTGCGGATTTGCATAATTAGCATTTTTGAGAGCTAGTGAATAATACCTGTCGCTATTACCGTTTTCTTTACCTATTGTATAATTAAGTTTTGATTTGCCCTCCCAATAATTACTAAAAGTATAACGAGCATCTGAAGAAATATCCCCTCCAGGTGCAGTAGTAGGATTAATAGCTGTACCGCGTACAGAACCTATTTTTCTTTGAATAGAAATCCGAGTATCTGCCGATTGGTAATACGCATCAGGCAAACTTAACTCTGCATACTCACGGGTTCTCTGACTATCACCATCAATATCAAATGGGGTTCCAAAAAATGAAATAACCACCTCATTTCCATAATTCCCTCCACCAGTTACAAATGTGATTTCAAATTCCACACTTTGATCTCCATTTGTAGAACTCTTAATTTGTGGCTGAAAGTTTGCAGGCACACCTTGTCCAGCTACATCTATATTTAATAAAGAAGCACCGTTATTAAATTTAACGATTTTTACAAGTGCATCTATAGGAGAAGGACTATCTGTAAATACATTTGAGAACCTATAAACAGCACCCGGCTGAAGATTAGTCCCAGATATTTTAACCGGATTTACAAAATTAGAATTTTGATAAAATGGAGCACAATCACAATTACGCTGACCCGGGGGAGTAACGATTACATTAGATACTGTAACGTCAACAGTAGCTGTACTCGTATCACCATTTGCATCTTTTATTGTATATGTGAAAGAATCTGAACCCACATATCCTAAAGCTGGTGTATATAAAATAGTATCATCAGTAGGATCATTAGGTGTACCATTAGTATCTACAACCGCTGTACCATTTGAAGGATTGCTAGCAACCACAATAGCCTGAGAGGCAGGACCATCACCACCAAAATTATCATTGATAACAACGTCAATATTTAAAGGACTATCAACTTGTGTACTTGCACTATCATTTACCGCAGTTGGCTTACACGCCCCACTCGCAACAAGAGTAATACGTGATGGCTGTAAGTTTCCTACAGGACACGCACCTGATAATGCTGAAGATGAAAGTGTTGTTTTTTGAGTGGTATTTTTTACACCTCTATAGTTAGCATTTAATTGTAGATTAAATTGAGTTCCAGCTAGAGAACAATCTGAAGATGCTTTCAAATCAAAACCAACAGAAAGAACAGCATCACCCACTTCAACTATATTATCTGCAAATCCAAAATTTAGCGTTCTTGTTCCTGCTACATAATTAACAGTTACGCCAGCTGGAAGAAGACTTGCATTGGGCACATAATTTACAGAGGAAGGTACTACATATGAAATTGATAAATTTTTCATATCGTCATTACCAAAGTTCTTCACCTGAAAAGTTGCACGAACGGTCTGATCAATAATTAATTCATTTTGAGCTCCTAAATTTGTGGTCAATAATAAAGGAGAAAGCTCTGGCTCATACACTTCAACAGCGAGACCCACCATATATAAACTGTATGTCTCCTGAGTAGAAGTTAATCTTAAAATCGTACTTGTCTGATCATTACCTAGTAGACTATTATTAGGATTATTAAGTGTAAAAACACCTGCATCAAAACCTAATGTATTTGTACTTGCAGGAACTCTATTAGTAACATCCTGACCATATCTGGTAATTTTACTATTAAAAAAGTTATCTTCAGGTCTTAGTGCTGTACTTATATCTGTATAAGAATTAGAAGCATTTCTAATTTGCAATCTATCTCCAGTTAAATCACGATCACCTTCTAAAGCTCCAAATACAACATCAGCATTTACCGCCCCAACAGGAATAGTTCTAAAACCTTCAACACGTATATCGTAATTATTCTCTCCATTATTACGAGTAACATTAGCAAAACCATCAAATATGGTCACATTTCTTGCAGGAAGATTGGTGTTTTCATAAACGACAACAATCTGCCATCCGGCAGAAGCTCCAATAATATCGCCACCATTAGCACCTTGATGACCTATGATCGTTCCGGTTTTGGCTTCGACGTTTGCCACAGTATAACTACCAGTATAATCGCCAATACCTTGAACCAGTGATGTAATATCTTTTACACAAGCATAAGGATCATTAGAAAAATGCTCAGTACGACCTCTATACAAAACTTCATCAGCAGTTACCGTTGTATATGCTGTTTGTCTTGGTAACTTTAGTTTTACCTGATTGTAATTCCAATTAGGTTGATTATCTGAAGAATTTCTATCTCCAGGCTCCTTATCTCCTGCTGTCCAGTACAAATAGACCTTGCGTATAGACACACAAGATCCAGTACCCACAGAACTTAGAGACGCACTACTCGAGTTAAAAGTAGTCACATCTGAATCTATATCTACATAAACATTATCTTGAAAGTTATGATTGCCATCTTCACCTGTATAAGCTGAAGTAGCAGTTCTAGACATGTTATTATTGGCAATGGTAGTAAAATTACCACGCAATGTTTCAGAATAACGCACATCAAATGAGTTCTTAAGCTGAGCCTGCCCAGTAAAAATCCCACCAACAATAAGAAACCCTAAAAGGGAGAGAGTAATTTTTATTTTCATAAGGTTTTTATTTGAAGTTTGATGCGTTCGGATTAAGTTGTTTTATAATCACTGATGCCGCATCGGCGTTTGACCCTTGTGGTGTAGCAATAACTTCCACACAACTCCAAGAGCTATTTTGTATATTATCTTTCTTGATAGTTCTTAAAATAAACTCAGCATTAGAGCCCGCAGCGATATCAATTTTAGATATAGAAACTCCTTCTAATGACAATAATTCAAACTCAACACTTGAACTTGGGAGACTATCTTCATTACACGTAATAGATTTTGCTGATAAACTTAAATTTTCAACTTTTGCAGTAGAATTTTTCAATTTTACAAAATAATCTATCTGTTTTGCAGTTATACCTATACCTTCTTGACGAGTATATTCAATCGTTAATAAACTAGAAGATTGTCCCGGCCCCTCAGATAAGGCATTCTGGGCGTAAAAAATGCTGCTAAACATCATAAATACGGAAATCAGAATTAAGCGAGGTAGATTTGCTAACACAAAAAGGTTATCAAAAACTGAAGTTTTATTATTCATAGTAGGTTAAGTTGTAGATATACGTAAAAAATTACTTTAGCGTTTTAGAACTATTGTAAATAATTTTATAATTTATTTTGAGATAATATCAGAACCTACTTTAAAAGAAGAACCCAATAATACTCTATTAATATAATAAGCCCCGTTCTAAAATTATTCAGAAATAGGGTAATGAACGTATTAAGTTGGGTGGCACAAATATATTAATCGATTAAGTGAATTTATCTATAGCTACACAATATTAGTTGTAATACACGATAGTCGGAAAATCGACACATTATTGTTAATTTTAGTAAGAATTTAGGCTTAAATATCCTACATTTTCAGTGGTTTTCCTCTCAAATTCTCATCAATACAAGCCTCCTAACTTACTTAATTACATGAAATTAGACCTTAAATATGATTTTTAAGGGTTCAAAATTCTCATTAATCAAGAAATAATAATTTCGCTAATTGCAGCTGATTATTTAAACAATTAATCACCCATCAAAATTTAAGTATGGTATTAGATTATATCTAAAATTCGTAAGTCTAAATATTATCAACTAAAAGAATATATGTCCTTTTTATAAAATTCTAATCATAAAAGGTTGAGAGTGATTTAAATGATTTCCAAACTAAATGCTTAACAAATCTTATATTTGCGGTCTTAAATTTTATAAATGAACGTTAAAAAAGAAATAGCACGTAGGCGTACTTTTGGCATAATCTCGCATCCTGATGCGGTAAAACTACTCTTACTGAAAAACTCTTATTATTTGGTGGAGCTATTCAAGAAGCAGGTGCCGTTAAATCAAATAAAATTAAAAAAGGCGCTACTAGTGACTTTATGGAAATTGAACGCCAAAGAGGTATATCTGTAGCCACATCTGTGCTTGCATTTGAATATAATGGCATTAAAATTAACATATTAGACACCCCAGGGCATAAGGACTTTGCTGAAGATACGTTTAGAACCTTAACGGCGGTAGATAGCGTTATTGTGGTAATTGATGTTGCAAAAGGTGTAGAGGAACAGACAGAAAAGCTTGTTCAGGTATGTAGAATGCGAAAAATACCGATGATCGTATTTATTAACAAATTAGATCGAGAAGGTAAAGATGCATTTGAACTCTTAGATGAAATAGAACAAAAGCTCTCACTTACCGTGACACCACTAAGTTTCCCTATTGGTATGGGTTATGATTTCAAGGGAATTTACAATATTTGGGAGAAAAAATATTAATCTCTTTAGTGGTGATAGTCGTAAGAATATAGAAGAAACTATCAATATAAAAGATATACAAACAGAAGAATTAGATCAGTTAATAGGTGAAAAACCTGCTAAAACTTTAAGAGAAGAGTTAGAATTAGTTGAAGGCGTCTACCCTTCATTTGATCAGGAAGCTTATCTCGCAGCAGAACAACAACCCGTATTCTTTGGCTCTGCATTAAATAATTTTGGTGTAAGAGAACTTTTAGATTGTTTTGTAACAATAGCACCTACTCCTAGACCAAAACAAAGTGAAGAAAGAATTGTTAAACCAGATGAAAAAGATTTTACTGGTTTCGTATTCAAAATTCACGCGAATATGGATCCTAAACATAGAGATCGACTTGCTTTCGTGAAGATTGTATCCTGGAGTTTTTGAACGAAACACTCCTTATTTACATGTACGAAATGGCAAAAAAGTAAAGTTTTCGAGCCCAAATGCTTTTTTTGCTGAAAAGAAAGAAATAGTTGAACATTTCATATCCTGGTGATATTGTAGGTCTTCATGATACCGTAATTTTAAAATAGGAGATACTTTAACGGAAGGCGAAGAAATTCATTATAAAGGTATCCCAGCCTTCTCTCCTGAACACTTTAGATATATAAATAATGCAGACCCTATGAAGTCTAAACAGCTGGAAAAAGGTATAGACCAGCTAATGGATGAAGGTGTAGCACAGTTATTTACACTCGAATTAAACGGTCGAAAAGTCATAGGCACAGTTGGTGCTCTACAATATGAAGTAATTCAGTACCGATTAGAGCATGAATACGGTGCTAAATGCACTTACGAGCCCCTAAGTGTTCATAAAGCTTGTTGGGTTGAGCCAAATGATTCTAAAAGTGAAGATTTAAAGAGTTCATTAGAGTAAAGCAGCGATTTATGGCAAAGGATAAAAGAGGACATCTCGTATTTTTAGCAGACTCTCCTTTTACTTTACAAATGACACAACAAAAATACCCTAACGTCAAACTACATTTTGTTTCAGAGTACAAATAATTATTTTAACGACCCCTGTGCGTTTATAATTCCGTAGACT
>NZ_JHZY01000002.1:1915000-1919631 GCF_000687915.1 Leeuwenhoekiella sp. MAR_2009_132 | reverse complement strand
CCGACCCGAAGGGAAACGCCAAAATAATTAGAAACGTCTATCTTATTAAATTTATGTAAGTTTTAATTAAGATGATTGTAAGTTTCCTTAATTAATTCTTTTGAATATTTACGTTCTAAGCGTCTTAATGTAAAATAGGATCGCGCGTAAGACATCTCTCGAATTTACTTACTTCCAAACTCAAAAAAATCAAACTCAGTCATTACTTTGGCGTTATCTGAATTCGAAAATCTTCTCAACACTATTTTTTCATAGCTGAAGCATATCAATTCGCTTGTATCGGAGAATAATTATTATAGTGCGCCACGCTATCCGTATCGTGATTTCACGTTGCGTTATGGTTTGGTGTGGAGTTTCTTTCTTTAGTTTCTTTTCTTATTCTTATCAAATACGCCTCCATGACTTCCTGCCTTCACTTTTTATGGGTGATTTACTCTCTAATAAGTAGTCCTCTTCAGTTTTCTACCCTGTTATAAAATCCTTTTGCTATAATTCTTTATTAGGATCCCGAATTAGCCATGTATTTCATCGAGTAAATAGCTTTAATTTATTAGGATTGGTATTTTTTAATATTTATTAAGGATGATAGTTCAGTTTAGACACTCTTAATTAAGAATGTTTTAAAATTAATTTAGGGTGTAAGTTATTGGTTTTAAGGAGTTGTAAAAATTAGTTTGCAAATACTTTTAAAAAATGCTTGTAGGGTTAGATAATCGTTCTATATTTGCGCCTCCAAAATCGGGTATAAAAATCGGTTTTACGTTCTTAGAAAGTGTGGTTTAAAAAAAAGATACGATTAATTCGTGTTGAATTAAAAAAGGGTAGTATCTTTGCCCTCCTGAATTTTGGCAACGAAATGTAGGATTAGTTCTTAAGAATCTTTTAGAATGAGGCTTAAAAAAACTTAATTTTTTATTTGTTTGGTAAATAAAAAGATTGTATATTTGCAGCCGCTTTCGCAGAGAGCTACGCACATTGAAAACGAGATGATTTGGTAATAAAAATAAGTTCGATTCCTTAGCATCTAACAAAGAAATTCTCTTGAGAGATAGAGAAAGTTCCTTGACATATTGAATTGACAACGCGTATTATTTAGAGATAAATAATATTTGAATTAAAGACTAGAATAACCATTTTGAGCACTCTGTAAAGAGTAATTAGATTTCCTTATATCGTGGAATATTATAAAAACACTACGATGAAGAGTTTGATCCTGGCTCAGGATGAACGCTAGCGGCAGGCCTAACACATGCAAGTCGAACGGTAACAGCACTTCGGTGGCTGACGAGTGGCGCACGGGTGCGTAACGCGTATGCAATCTGCCTTGTACTGAAGTATAGCCCAGGGAAACTTGGATTAATCCTTCATAGTCTATTTGAGTGGCATCATTTAAATAGTAAAGGTTACGGTACAAGATGAGCATGCGTCCTATTAGCTAGTAGGTGTGGTAACGGCACACCTAGGCTACGATAGGTAGGGTCCTGAGAGGGAGATCCCCACACTGGTACTGAGACACGGACCAGACTCCTACGGGAGGCAGCAGTGAGGAATATTGGACAATGGGCGAAAGCCTGATCCAGCCATGCGCGTGCAGGAAGACGGCCTATGGGTTGTAAACTGCTTTTATATGGGAAGAATAAGGTCTACGTGTAGACTGATGACGGTACCATAAGAATAAGCACCGCTAACTCCGTGCCAGCAGCCGCGGTAATACGGAGGGTGCAAGCGTTATCCGGAATCATTGGTTTAAAGGGTCCGTAGGTGGACTAATAAGTCAGTGGTGAAAGTCTGCAGCTCAACTGTAGAATTGCCATTGATACTGTTAGTCTTGAATTGTTATGAAGTAGCTAGAATATGTAGTGTAGCGGTGAAATGCATAGATATTACATAGAATACCGATTGCGAAGGCAGGCTACTAATAATTGATTGACACTGATGGACGAAAGCGTGGGGAGCGAACAGGATTAGATACCCTGGTAGTCCACGCCGTAAACGATGGTTACTAGCTGTCCGGCTCGATTGAGAGCTGGGTGGCCAAGCGAAAGTGATAAGTAACCCACCTGGGGAGTACGTTCGCAAGAATGAAACTCAAAGGAATTGACGGGGCCCGCACAAGCGGTGGAGCATGTGGTTTAATTCGATGATACGCGAGGAACCTTACCAGGGCTTAAATGTAGTCTGACAGATTTGGAAACAGATTTTTCTTCGGACAGATTACAAGGTGCTGCATGGTTGTCGTCAGCTCGTGCCGTGAGGTGTCAGGTTAAGTCCTATAACGAGCGCAACCCCTGTTGTTAGTTGCCATCGAGTAATGTCGGGAACTCTAACAAGACTGCCAGTGCAAACTGTGAGGAAGGTGGGGATGACGTCAAATCATCACGGCCCTTACGTCCTGGGCCACACACGTGCTACAATGGTAGGTACAGAGAGCAGCCACGTCGCAAGGCGGAGCGAATCTATAAAACCTATCACAGTTCGGATCGGGGTCTGCAACTCGACCCCGTGAAGCTGGAATCGCTAGTAATCGCATATCAGCCATGATGCGGTGAATACGTTCCCGGGCCTTGTACACACCGCCCGTCAAGCCATGGAAGCTGGGGGTACCTGAAGTCCGTCACCGCAAGGAGCGGCCTAGGGTAAAACCGGTAACTGGGGCTAAGTCGTAACAAGGTAGCCGTACCGGAAGGTGCGGCTGGAACACCTCCTTTCTAGAGCTTTGCTGCATAGCAGACAAAGCCACGACTATAAGGAAAGAAAAGTTCGAATACTTATTTTAGTTTTTAATGTTGTTGATTCAAGATATTTTTCGATTGATGGCTCACTTTAAGTAGTGAGTCATTCGATTGATCAATAAAGGACAGTCTCATAGCTCAGCTGGTTAGAGCGCTACACTGATAATGTAGAGGTCGGCAGTTCGAGTCTGCCTGAGACTACTATGTGCTAAGGCACATATATGTTTTAGGTTATAAGCTTGAGACGTTAGTTCATAAGAAATATATTGAAGGAAATTTTTAGAGGTTGAGTAGCCGTTATAAGTACTGTTAACTAATAACTGTTAACTATCTTTTAAATAATGGGGGATTAGCTCAGCTGGCTAGAGCGCCTGCCTTGCACGCAGGAGGTCATCGGTTCGACTCCGATATTCTCCACCAGGCAATGCCTGGAGGTATGAAATAGTATCTTCAGAGCTTGCGGTGAGTAGCATAGATGATTTGATTGTCTATCGCGACTCGCGATCGTTCATTGACATATTGGGAAATAATAAGAATACGAGAGAAACAAATTTTTAGTTAGCTAGTAATAGTTAATTATATATTATAGATAGAACTCATTAGAATACAAAAGAATACAAGGCTTGGTAGCAATACCTAAGTCCTTATAAGAGCAAGAAGTACAATAAGCTAAATAAGGGCGTATGGGGAATGCCTAGGCTCTCAGAGGCGAAGAAGGACGTGATAAGCTGCGAAAAGCTGCGGGGATTGGCACATACAAATTGATCCGCAGATATCCGAATGGGCAACCCACTATACTGAAGGTATAGTATCCGCAAGGAGGCAAACCCGGGGAACTGAAACATCTAAGTACCCGGAGGAAGAGAAAACAAAAGTGATTCCGATAGTAGCGGCGAGCGAACTCGGATTAGCCCAAACCGGAATTGTTACGGCAGTTCCGGGGTTGTAGGACCACGACATTTTATGCATAATGAATTAGAACACTTTGGAAAGAGTGGCCATAGACGGTGATAGCCCGGTATAGGTAAAGAATGTTATAGATAGTGGTATCCTGAGTAGTGCGGGGCACGTGAAACCCTGTATGAATCTGGCGGGACCATCCGCTAAGGCTAAATACTCCTGAGAGACCGATAGTGAACCAGTACCGTGAGGGAAAGGTGAAAAGAACCCTGAACAAGGGAGTGAAATAGATCCTGAAACCATACGCCTACAAGCGGTCGGAGCGGCGCAAGCTGTGACGGCGTGCCTTTTGCATAATGAGCCTACGAGTTACTTTATCTAGCAAGGTTAAGATGTTCAGCATCGGATCCGTAGCGAAAGCGAGTCTGAATAGGGCGCATAAGTTAGGTTGAGTAGACGCGAAACCGTGTGATCTACCCTTGGGCAGGTTGAAGCTGTGGTAACACATAGTGGAGGACCGAACCCGTTGACGTTGAAAAGTCTTGGGATGACCTGAGGGTAGGGGTGAAAGGCCAATCAAACTCGGAAATAGCTCGTACTCCCCGAAATGCATTTAGGTGCAGCGTTGATTTATAGTTTTATAGAGGTAGAGCTACTGATTGGATGCGGGGGCTTCACCGCCTACCAATTCCTGACAAACTCCGAATGCTATAAAATGTTGATCAGCAGTGAGGGCATGGGTGCTAAGGTCCATGTCCGAGAGGGAAAGAACCCAGACCATCAGCTAAGGTCCCCAAATGTATGTTAAGTTGAAAAAACGCGGTTGAACTGCCCAGACAGCTAGGATGTTGGCTTGGAAGCAGCCATTCATTTAAAGAGTGCGTAACAGCTCACTAGTCGAGCGGTTCGGCATGGATAATAATCGGGCATAAACATACTACCGAAGCTATGGATTTGACATTAATTTGTCATCTGGTAGGGGAGCATTGTAACAAAGTT
>NZ_JHZY01000002.1:1910000-1912500 GCF_000687915.1 Leeuwenhoekiella sp. MAR_2009_132 | reverse complement strand
CCTCCATGACTTCCTGCCTTCACTTTTTATGGGTGATTTACTCTCTAATAAGTAGTCCTCTTCAGTTTTCTACCCTGTTATAAAATCCTTTTTGCTATAATTCTTTATTAGGATCCCGAATTAGGCCATGTATTTCATCGAGTAAATAGCTTTAATTTATTAGGATTGGTATTTTTAATATTTATTTAAGGATGATAGTTCAGTTTAGACACTCTTAATTAAGAATGTTTTAAAATTAATTTAGGGTGTAAGTTATTGGTTTTAAGGAGTTGTAAAATTAGTTTGCAAATACTTTTAAAAAATGCTTGTAGGGTTAGATAATCGTTCTATATTTGCGCCTCCAAAATCGGGTATAAAAATCGGTTTTACGTTCTTAGAAAGTGTGGTTTAAAAAAAAGATACGATTAATTCGTGTTGAATTAAAAAAGGGTAGTATCTTTGCCCTCCTGAATTTTGGCAACGAAATGTAGGATTAGTTCTTAAGAATCTTTTAGAATGAGGCTTAAAAAAAACTTAATTTTTTATTTGTTTGGTAAATAAAAAAGATTGTATATTTGCAGCCGCTTTCGCAGAGAGCTACGCACATTGAAAACGAGATGATTTGGTAATAAAAATAAGGTTCGATTCCTTAGCATCTAACAAAGAAATTCTCTTGAGAGATAGAGAAAGTTCCTTGACATATTGAATTGACAACGCGTATTATTTAGAGATAAATAATATTTGAATTAAAGACTAGAATAACCATTTTGAGCACTCTGTAAAGAGTAATTAGATTTCCTTATATCGTGGAATATTATAAAAACACTACGATGAAGAGTTTGATCCTGGCTCAGGATGAACGCTAGCGGCAGGCCTAACACATGCAAGTCGAACGGTAACAGCACTTCGGTGGCTGACGAGTGGCGCACGGGTGCGTAACGCGTATGCAATCTGCCTTGTACTGAAGTATAGCCCAGGGAAACTTGGATTAATCCTTCATAGTCTATTTGAGTGGCATCATTTAAATAGTAAAGGTTACGGTACAAGATGAGCATGCGTCCTATTAGCTAGTAGGTGTGGTAACGGCACACCTAGGCTACGATAGGTAGGGGTCCTGAGAGGGAGATCCCCCACACTGGTACTGAGACACGGACCAGACTCCTACGGGAGGCAGCAGTGAGGAATATTGGACAATGGGCGAAAGCCTGATCCAGCCATGCCGCGTGCAGGAAGACGGCCCTATGGGTTGTAAACTGCTTTTATATGGGAAGAATAAGGTCTACGTGTAGACTGATGACGGTACCATAAGAATAAGCACCGGCTAACTCCGTGCCAGCAGCCGCGGTAATACGGAGGGTGCAAGCGTTATCCGGAATCATTGGGTTTAAAGGGTCCGTAGGTGGACTAATAAGTCAGTGGTGAAAGTCTGCAGCTCAACTGTAGAATTGCCATTGATACTGTTAGTCTTGAATTGTTATGAAGTAGCTAGAATATGTAGTGTAGCGGTGAAATGCATAGATATTACATAGAATACCGATTGCGAAGGCAGGCTACTAATAATTGATTGACACTGATGGACGAAAGCGTGGGGAGCGAACAGGATTAGATACCCTGGTAGTCCACGCCGTAAACGATGGTTACTAGCTGTCCGGCTCGATTGAGAGCTGGGTGGCCAAGCGAAAGTGATAAGTAACCCACCTGGGGAGTACGTTCGCAAGAATGAAACTCAAAGGAATTGACGGGGGCCCGCACAAGCGGTGGAGCATGTGGTTTAATTCGATGATACGCGAGGAACCTTACCAGGGCTTAAATGTAGTCTGACAGATTTGGAAACAGATTTTTCTTCGGACAGATTACAAGGTGCTGCATGGTTGTCGTCAGCTCGTGCCGTGAGGTGTCAGGTTAAGTCCTATAACGAGCGCAACCCCTGTTGTTAGTTGCCATCGAGTAATGTCGGGAACTCTAACAAGACTGCCAGTGCAAACTGTGAGGAAGGTGGGGATGACGTCAAATCATCACGGCCCTTACGTCCTGGGCCACACACGTGCTACAATGGTAGGTACAGAGAGCAGCCACGTCGCAAGGCGGAGCGAATCTATAAAACCTATCACAGTTCGGATCGGGGTCTGCAACTCGACCCGTGAAGCTGGAATCGCTAGTAATCGCATATCAGCCATGATGCGGTGAATACGTTCCCGGGCCTTGTACACACCGCCCGTCAAGCCATGGAAGCTGGGGGTACCTGAAGTCCGTCACCGCAAGGAGCGGCCTAGGGTAAAACCGGTAACTGGGGCTAAGTCGTAACAAGGTAGCCGTACCGGAAGGTGCGGCTGGAACACCTCCTTTCTAGAGCTTTGCTGCATAGCAGACAAAGCCACGACTATAAGGAAAGAAAAGTTCGAATACTTATTTTAGTTTTTAATGTTGTTGATTCAAGATATTTTTCGATTGATGGCTCACTTTAAGTAGTGAGTCATTCGATTGATCAATAAAGGACAGTCTCATAGCTCAGCTGGTTAGA
>NZ_JHZY01000001.1 GCF_000687915.1 Leeuwenhoekiella sp. MAR_2009_132 | reverse complement strand
TACACTGATACACAAAAATCTAAAAAGGGAACAAAGCGTAATCCAGAAACATAAAATTCTAAAATTTTCCTATTTCAACATAGCGAGATCAACCACAGTTCTAAAACCGGTATGGTCTGAAGAAGAATTTAAGCTTTGCCCCATACGGGCAGAAATGCGATAGCTCGCACAATAAGACTTGTCACACAAAAACGAACCTCCTTTAATCACTTCTCCTGTTGATAAGGATTTTCAGGATTAAATGGTTTTTCGGTCCTTGTGGATTGAGTGACTTTTTGCTACTATCTATATCCTGATAATAACGCACTGAAAACCAGTCTTGGGTCATCTCCCACACGTTACCTGACATATCGTAAATACAAGTGAGTTAGACTCAAAAGAAGCTACCGGTGCTGCATATGAAAACCATCTTCTTTTATATTTTTATTAGGGAAATCACCTTGCCATGTATTTGCCTTAGTAGTTAATTCTTTCTCATCATTTCCCCAGGTATATATACACCATGCATTTTTCCATGGGCAGCGGCTTCCATTCGGTTTCGGTAGGCAGTCTCCTATTTGCCATTGGCAATAAGCAAGAGCATCTTTATAGGTAATATGAAAACAGGATAATTTTCTTTTCCCTTAATCGAACTTTCTGGTCCCTGAGGGTGCTGCCAATTGGCTCCTATTTTCCATTCCCACCATTGTGTATAATTATCCAAATCTATTACCTGCTCAACGTTACGATTAAATATTAAAGAGCCAGGCTGTAATAGGCTGTCTGCGGGCTTTGGAGTTCCTGCCGGTAATTCTTTTTTTAATTCCCCCCATTTAATAGGCCGTTCTGCCACAGTAACATAACCCGTCGCATCACAAAATCTTTAAATTGAGCGTTTGTAACTTCGGTCTTATCTATAAAAAAACCATCTACAACTACAGGATGTGCGGGTTTTTCGCGCGGTAAAGCCAGTAGATCAGTAGCTGTTGCTCCTGAGTAAACTGTATCCCCGACACCCAGACCATTCCGTCTGGTGTAGCAATACTATCTGGTTGTGCTATAATTCGTGGCGCTATTTCTAAAGCTGCATTTTCTGTAATAGTTTTTATAGGGTGCTTCTCTCTACACCCCGTTGCTTGTGTGCATAAAACTAGCGGCATCAATAAGACGGAAAGATATTTTTTTAAGATCATAACGTACTAATTATATTGAAGCTAATCTTCCTCATACCCAGGCAAACGGTTCTCAGGTAAAAGTAACCACGTAAGTACTTCTAATAAAGTTTTTGCTGTTAATTGTAAATTTACAGAAGCCCAATAGCGCTTATTCAAATCTAAAAAATACTACTTTTGTAGCGATGAGAACATTGATTCTGACCCTTTCTATTATCACACTTTTTTCTTCGGTTTTTCCGTGCTGTTTTACAGAGCAATTTTGCGATTCTGCATCTTTTGAAATATGTGATGACACCTCACAGAGTGATCACGATGTTGATCATTTACCCTGCTCTCCATTTTTTAGCTGCGGAAACTGTACCGGTTTTATTAGCCCTAGTTTTGATCAAATTTCATTTATACAAGAATCTATTTTGACTTCTAAGATCATATCCTATAAAAGTCTGAACACGTATAACTTCTGTTCACCTTCCTTTAAGCCTCCTAAGGCTAGATATAGAAATTCTTTCGATTTCGCTTAAGCGAAAAAACACATTTATAATCAAAACATTTACAAATTGAAACATCTCGTTTTAATGTTGTGGCTATTAGCATGCACAACAACCTGGGCTCAAAATTCATTTGAAGCCACTATACAAGAATCTGAAAACAACGAACCGCTTTATGGCGTTTCCGTATTCATTAAAACTTTAAACAATGGTGCAGTCACTAATATGCAAGGTCTCGTACATTTAAAGAATATACCAGACGGCACACACACTATAGAAATTAGTTATGTAGGTTTTAAAACCTTAAGAATTACACGAAATTTTCCTTTAGATAATCAATATTTAAATGAAACAATCCTACTTCAGGAATCTCACGAAGAAATGGACGAAATTATTTTGACCTCTACACGAAGTTCAAGAACTTTTCAAGATACTCCTTCCCGTCTAGAATTTATTGCCGGTGAAGAATTAGCCGAGAAAGGAAATATGAAACCCGGTGATATTAGAATGCTACTTAATGAAAGTACCGGAATACAAACGCAGCAAACCTCTGCTACCAGTTACAACTCGAGTATTAGAATACAAGGTTTAGACGGTAAGTACACCCAGTTAATACGCGATGGTCTTCCGTTATATTCGGGTTACTCAGGCGGATTAAGCCTAATGCAAATCGCACCCTTAGACCTTAAGCAAGTCGAAGTAATTAAAGGTTCGTCTTCAACATTATATGGCGGCGGTGCGATTGCAGGTCTGGTAAACCTAATTTCAAAAACACCTCAAGAAGAACGAGAGTTAAGTTTTATGGCCAATGCCACATCAGCATTAGGTTTAGATTTGAGCGGTTTTTATTCTGAAAAATATGGCAAAATAGGGACCACAGTTTTTGCTTCCTACAATACCGCTACTCCTTATGATCCGGCAGATATAGGCCTTACAGCGATTCCTAAATACGATCGTTTTACCTTAAACCCCAAGCTCTTTTTGTACTTAAATGAAGAAACTAATTTAAATATAGGCTTCAATTTTGTTACTGAAAATCGCTTGGGCGGATCGATAGATTTTATAAAAGAAGATCGCGATGCGGGTTATTTTGAACGCAATAGCACAGACCGTTTTTCGACACAACTGCTAGGGTCGCATAGCTTCTCGAGTACCTTGTCACTGGTAGTCAAAAACAGCATTAGTTTTTTTGATCGAAAGATTGAAATCCTGACTATACATTTGCAGGAAAGCAAACCTCCTCATTTTCAGAAATAAACCTAACCGCAATTGAGGAGAAGACCGAGTGGGTTGCCGGTATTAATTTATGGACGGAAGACTTCAAACAATATGAGGGAAATCCCAATCAGGATTTAAGTTTTACAAATTATACCTTCGGAATGTTTGCCCAGAATATATGGGATATTGAAGAAAATTTGACGCTTGAAACCGGCTTGCGAGGTGACTATCAAAGTGATTACGGGTTTTATATACTTCCCCGATTTTCTGTAATGTACAAGCCATCAACACAACTTACCTTAAGAGCCGGTGGAGGTTTAGGTTATAAAACACCCACCGTTTTTACAGAAGATGTAGAGCGCTTGCAGTTTCAGAATATATTACCTATAGATGTTGATGAAACCAGTGCAGAGCAATCTATGGGATTTAATTTAGATGCAAATTATAAATGGTCTATTACAGAGGATCTGAATCTATCTACAAATATTCTGTTGTTCTATACACAAATTAATGACCCCCTATTGCTAACCAGAACATCGGGTTCTTCGTTTGAATTTACTCAACCCGATGGTGCAATAGATACAAAAGGGATAGAAGCAAACTTGCGTTTAAGTTATCACGATTTTAAATTATTTGTAGGCTATACGCTTGCTGATGTAAACCAGGAGTATAACGGTAAGCGCGAGCAATATCCTCTAGTAGCAACCCACCGCCTAAACAATGTGTTGATGTATGAAAAACACGAAAATTTCTGGATAGGTCTCGAAGGATACTACTACAGCCCGCAACAATTAAATGACGGTGCTACCGGTGATGCATACTGGATTGTAGGTGTAATGACCGAAAAGAAATTAGGAGATAAATTTTCGTTATTTCTAAATTTTGAAAACCTACTAGACACGCGTCAAACCAGATTTGACACTATTTACACAGGAAGCATTGATGATCCTCAATTTAGAGATATTTATGCACCTGTAGATGGGTTTGTAATTAATGGAGGCTTTAAGCTAAAATTATAGCACTTAACCTGTACTATAACTTATAACAAATCCGTATATCGCTACTTAACGATATGCGGATTTATTGTTTAGGTCTTGAATTATTTTACTAAAGACGGTCTATCCAGTTATCTTCAAAATATTTTATTGGATTAGCTCCTTCAAAATAGTTGTTAAGTAAGTTGTTGCAATAGACCTTAAAAACAAAAAAGCCCAACATTTCTGTTGAGCTTTGTACCCCGGGCGGGAATCGAACCCGCACTCGTAAGAACTGGGTTTTGAATCCAGCGCGTCTACCAATTCCGCCACCGAGGCATTGTGCGTGCCAAAATTAATAAAAAATAAGGTTCTTTCACTAAAATTTATCATCAAATAAAACTCTACAACCCAATTAAATTTATACTTTTGCAGCCTCTTATAAATTTAGCTAATCTAATCATAAGATACAGATGCCTTTACAAGAACCCGAAGCAAAAATTTTTCCCTGTACTCAAAGCAGGGCCTTAGCTGAAAAAATAGCTGAAGCTTACGGGCAACCGCTAGGTAAGATTATCACATCAACCTACAGTGACGGTGAATTTCAACCTTCTTTTGAAGAATCTGTAAGAGGATCACGAGTATTTATCATAGGCTCAACAATGCCCAGCAGTGAAAACCTGATGGAAATGTTGCTTATGCTCGATGCCGCAAAACGTGCTTCTGCTCGTCATATCACGGCTGTACTCCCCTATTTTGGGTGGGCACGCCAGGATAGAAAAGACAAACCCAGAGTACCTATTGCCGCAAAACTAGTCGCTAATTTATTAGAGACTGCAGGAGCAACACGCATAATAACGATGGATTTACACGCAGATCAAATACAAGGCTTTTTTGAACGCCCGGTTGATCACTTATTTGCATCTACAGTATTCTTGCCGTACTTACGCTCTTTAAATTTACCTAACCTAACGATAGCTTCACCAGATATGGGTGGTTCTAAAAGAGCCTATGCCTATTCTAAAGCTCTTGATTGTGATGTGGTAATTTGCTACAAACAACGTGAGAAAGCTAATGTAATTAGCTATATGGAACTCATAGGTGATGTAAAAGGTCGTAATGTCATTTTAGTTGATGACATGGTAGACACTGCCGGTACACTTACAAAAGCTGCCGATCTAATGATGGAACGTGGCGCATTAAGTGTACGTGCAATATGTACACATGCCCTACTAAGCGGCGATGCTTATGAGCGTTTAGAAAAAAGTAAATTAGAAGAACTTATCGTAACCGATAGTATTCCCCCACGAAGAGAAAGCAATAAAGTACGCATCGTAACATGCGCAGACTTATTTGCAGATGTAATGCACCGTGTGCACAATAACACGTCTATTGCATCAAAATTTATAATGTAATTTATTAATACTTAATATATAATTAAATGAAGTCAATCACGATCACAGGATCTAAAAGAGAAAGCGTGGGCAAGAAAGCTGCAAAAGCCCTACGTAATGCTGGACAGGTTCCTTGCGTATTATACGGAGGGATGAGCCAGTACACTTTAACGCACCAGAATTAGCGTTTAAAAGCTTGGTTTATACTCCAGATGCGCATACCGCGACTTTGGAGCTTGACGGAACTACCTATATGGCAATTCTTCAGGACATTCAATTTCACCCGGTAACAGATCGCATTCTTCACGTAGATTTTTACCAGATTTTTGAAGGTAAAGAAGTTACAATGACTATCCCTGTACACTACGAAGGTAACTCTAGAGGTGTACGTAATGGTGGTGTTTTACGTAAAACATTCCGTACGTTACGTGTTAAGGCATTGCCTAAAAACCTTCCTGATTTTGTTGTTGCAGATATTACCAAACTTAAAATTGGTGATAAATTGTACATTACTGAAATTGAACAAGGAGACTGGAAATATCTTCACCCAGACAACACTGTTGTTTGTCAGGTTAGAACTTCTCGTAATGTTGTTGCCGACATGGATGACGAGGATGAAGAAGAAACTGAAACTACAGAAGCAACTGAACAAGCTGCTAACCCTGAAGCATAGGTTTAATCAAAAAACCATAACAAAAACACCCGCTATCGTGGGTGTTTTTTATGCGCTAACTTCAAGAGCAAATTAAAGACAGTAATTTTCTGATAAGCTTAACCAATTATTCAAATTCAATACATTCAAAACCTTAAATTTGCAGAGATAATAAACCCTATACGCCAGAATTACTGTGTAGGTTATATAATTTATTGATTCTGATTTTCAAAATTGAAATACCAGAAATGTATTCCACAGAAATTTTAGAACATTAAATTTTGAATACAAACAATGCTCTTCATTAATTGAGCAGTAAAATATGAGTGCATTCTTTAGCAAATTTTTTAGCTCATCAAAAAAGGAAACCATAGACCCTATGAAGAAGTTCTTAATAGTAGGTTTAGGCAACATAGGCCCTAAATATGCAGAAACCCGACACAACATTGGTTTTAAAATTGTTGATGCCTACGCAGAATTAAAAGAAACCACCTGGGAAACAGAAAAACTGGGTGATGTCGCTTATACTAAGGTTAAAGGTAAAACGGTTATTTTATTAAAACCTAATACCTATATGAATCTTAGTGGTAAATCTGTAAACTTCTGGATGCAAAAAGAAAAAATAAGTTTAGAAATATTCTGGTTATTACAGATGATCTTAATCTTGATTTTGGAACCATTCGCGTAAAAACAAAAGGCAGTGATGGTGGTCATAACGGTCTTAAAGACATTCAAAATCAGCTTTTAACTTCAGCATATAACCGATTTCGTTTTGGCATAGGCGATCGTTTTAGCAAGGGCAGACAAGTAGATTATGTTTTAGGAGAATGGGTAAAAGAAGAACAACTAGATATGCCCGAAAGGCTTGATATGTCGTGCAAAGTTGTTGAAAGTTTTATAGCTTCGGGCATTACAAATACAATGAACGCGTACAACGGCAAATAAATTGGAACAACACATTTCTGCAGAAGGCTTTAACGGTTCAAAACACACCGTAGTTACTATTGGCACTTTTGACGGTGTTCATTTAGGACACCGCAAAATTATAGATCGCCTGCTTACCAGTGCGCAAAACAACGATTTAGAGTCTGTAGTACTCACTTTCTTTCCGCACCTAGAATGGTGCTTCAAAAAGATACCCAGATAAAACTTATAAATACAATAACCGAGCGAAAAGACCTTCTTGAGGCAACAACACTCGACCATTTAATAATTCATCCCTTTACCAAAGATTTTTCACGTTTAACAGCAGAAGAGTTTGTAAAAACTATTTTAGTAGATCAGCTTAAAGCGCACAAAGTAATTATAGGATACGATCATCATTTTGGCCGTAACCGCAATGCAAATATTGAAGATCTGAAAGAATTTGGTAAACACTATAATTTTGAAGTTGAAGAGATTTCAAAAAAAGATATTGATGACGTCGCTGTAAGCTCTACTAAAATTCGCAAAGCACTTCTTGAAGGTGATATTAGACTTGCTAATGACTATTTAGGATATTCTTTTATGCTCAACGGGATTGTTTCTCGCGGCAGAGGTTTAGGCAGAAAATTTAATTACCCTACAGCAAATCTTAAGGTTGAAGAAAACTATAAGCTCATTCCTGCTAAGGGCGTTTATGTTGTAAAATCTGTTATTGCCGGGCAGACGGTTTACGGGATGATGAATATAGGCACAAACCCCACCGTAGGCGGAAGCGATCTTACCATAGAAACTTTTTTCTTTGACTTTAACGAAGATCTTTACGACCAGCATCTTCAAATAGAATTGCTTACCCGAGTGCGCGATGAGAAAAAATTTAATGATGTAGCCGATTTAATTGAAGCTATGCAGGCAGATGAACGTTTCTCTCGGGAATTTATTAAAAAATTAGATGCTTAATAAGTATCTCTACAAACAGGTAGACAATAGCGCTCTCATCGTTTTTAGAGTATTTTTTGGTCTGCTGATTACGATAGAGGCCTGGGGAGCAATTGCCACCGGGTGGATTCGCACCACCTTAATGGAAGGCGATTTTACATTCAATTTTATAGGCCTAGATTTTTTACAACCTCTTCCCGGCAATGGTATGCTCTACTATTACGGGATAATGGGATTATTTGGCGTATTTATTATGTTAGGCTTTAAATACCGCTTTAGTGTTGTTGTTTATGGTATTATGTGGTCTGCGGTTTATTTGATGCAAAATCATCGTACAACAATCATTACTACCTCTTAATGCTTCTTTTGGGTATAATGGCTTGCCTGCCTGCAAACCGATACTTTTCAATAGATGTAAACAAAACCCAGCTTTAAAAAAAATAAGCATGCCGCGCTGGGTTTATATGATTATAATCGCTCAACTCTGGATTGTTTACACCTATGCTTCCGCAGCAAAACTTTACCCAGACTGGCTCGATGCTAGTATGCAGAGCAACTTATGCGCTCAAAAGCAGACTACCGCATAATAGGAGGACTCCTTCAACTAAAATGGGTGCACTGGTGCATCGCCTATTTTGGAATTCTATTTGACCTTCTTATAATTCCTGCGTTACTGTGGAAACCTACCCGTAATTTTGCTTTTATATTTTCATCTTTTTTCACTTATTCATTCAGTAGTGTTTCAAATTGGCATTTTCCCATATATGTCACTTAGCATTCACACTGTTCTTCTTTCTTCGGAAACCATACAGCGTATTTTCTTACCTAAAAAAGAATTCTACGATAAAGCTGAAGTGATACGGCCAGATATCTACAAACCGGCTCTACTCATTTTCGGTTTGTATTTTTAATTCAACTGGAGCTCCCTTTACGACATTGGATTATTAAAGATGATGTACTGTGGACTGAAGAAGGGCACCGTCTTAGCTGGCGTATGATGCTACGCTCTAAAGGCGGAGGATAAACTTCAAGGTTATTGACAAAAACACTGGTCTTGAAATACCTTTTGATCACAACAAAATACTCTCCCGCAAGCAGCAACGATCTGTAGCACAAAACCAGATGTAATCTGGCAGTTTGCCAGCGTATTAAAAAAGATTTTGCAGCAAAAGGTAAAGACGTTGCATTTATGTAGATTGTAAGATACGGGTTAACGACAGCGATTATCATACTTAATTGATCCAGAGGTAGGACATGGCTGCTGCTAAATGGGATTATTTCTGGCACAATGAGTGATTATGCCGTCTCCACTGGGAAAGGAATCTACTAAAGAGGCTTTACATAATTAATTAAGTTCTGCTTTTTTATAGCATAATCCTAAATTATTAGCTTCCGTTTTTAGCGTGGGTTTACGTACTTTTGCCGTCTAAAATTAAGATATGCTACACCTTGCAGATATACGTGAAAACAAAGAAGAATACATCAAAGCACTTACTAAACGTAATTTTGATGCCACTTCTGTTTTTGACCAAGTAATTTCTTTAGACGACAAGCGTCGTAGCACCCAGACTTCTTTAGATAATACTCTCGCCGAAAGCAATAAGCTCTCTAAAGAAATAGGGGCTATGTTTAAAAATGGCGAAGCTAAAAAAGCTAACATTTTAAAAGAGCGCACTGTTAAGTTGAAGGAAGATTCTAAAAACTTACAGGAAACACTTACTGCAACTATTGAAGAATTAGATCAATTACTGTATACCATTCCTAACATCCCACAGGAAAGTGTACCCGCAGGGAAAAGTGAAGATGATAATGAAGAGGTTTTCCGCAAGGGAGATATTCCTGTTTTAGAAGATGGCAGCTTGCCGCATTGGGAACTGGCAAAAAAAATATGACATCATAGATTTTGAACTGGGTAACAAAATTACAGGTGCCGG